>NZ_JBGCCB010000001.1:5602500-5616535 GCF_041261685.1 Peribacillus sp. B2I2
CGATCTGGGCACTGTCTCAACGAGAGACTCGGTGAAATTATAGTACCTGTGAAGATGCAGGTTACCCGCGACAGGACGGAAAGACCCCGTGGAGCTTTACTGCAGCCTGATATTGAATTTTGGTACAGCTTGTACAGGATAGGTAGGAGCCTGAGAAGCCGGAGCGCTAGCTTCGGTGGAGGCGTTGGTGGGATACTACCCTGGCTGTATTGAAATTCTAACCCGCGCCCCTTATCGGGGTGGGAGACAGTGTCAGGTGGGCAGTTTGACTGGGGCGGTCGCCTCCTAAAGAGTAACGGAGGCGCCCAAAGGTTCCCTCAGAATGGTTGGAAATCATTCGTAGAGTGTAAAGGCACAAGGGAGCTTGACTGCGAGACCTACAAGTCGAGCAGGGACGAAAGTCGGGCTTAGTGATCCGGTGGTTCCGCATGGAAGGGCCATCGCTCAACGGATAAAAGCTACCCCGGGGATAACAGGCTTATCTCCCCCAAGAGTCCACATCGACGGGGAGGTTTGGCACCTCGATGTCGGCTCATCGCATCCTGGGGCTGTAGTCGGTCCCAAGGGTTGGGCTGTTCGCCCATTAAAGCGGTACGCGAGCTGGGTTCAGAACGTCGTGAGACAGTTCGGTCCCTATCCGTCGCGGGCGCAGGAAATTTGAGAGGAGCTGTCCTTAGTACGAGAGGACCGGGATGGACGCACCGCTGGTGTACCAGTTGTCTTGCCAAAGGCATAGCTGGGTAGCTACGTGCGGACGGGATAAGTGCTGAAAGCATCTAAGCATGAAGCCCCCCTCAAGATGAGATTTCCCATGGCGCAAGCTAGTAAGATCCCTGAAAGATGATCAGGTTGATAGGTCAGAGGTGGAAGCGTGGCGACATGTGGAGCTGACTGATACTAATAGATCGAGGACTTAACCAACGCTTTTTAAAAAATGAAATACCTTCTTATTATCTAGTTTTGAAGGAACAACGTTCCTGATATGTTTGGTGGCGATAGCGAAGAGGTCACACCCGTTCCCATTCCGAACACGGCAGTTAAGCTCTTCAGCGCCGATGGTAGTTGGGGGTTTCCCCCTGTGAGAGTAGGACGCCGCCAAGCTATTTCTAAGATCAGCCATTTTGGCTGGTCTTTTTTCGTCGTTTCGGGATAGATCATTTCAACATTGATAGTTAAAAGGATGAAAAGTTTAACCTTTCTGTCTTAATCCATTCAAATATTAAGAATGGCACCTTAGCTTGGCTTATTTTAAGGAATTGCACAATGCAAGGGTAATCATCATTAGGCATAGTTTTCATCAGCTCTGCCCACCATTCTGTTTCATAACGGGCTATTATACTAAGGTTATAAGAAATCAAATAATGTATTAAAAGTTCAGGTAATGAAAAAGCCGACGAATCTTTATTGAGTGATAGCATGAACTGTCCTTCTGCCAAATTATACCGTATTGGAGAGGTAGCATTATGAATAGGAACGTTATCTGTTATTAAATGCAGTGTCCCAGGAGATTCTGAAATACTGTAAACTTGATTCGTTTTGGATTTTAAAAATTCTTCCAATCGACTGCTGGACATTTGATAGCTATCCAATACTGATGAGGGTAATTGAAAGTCGTTTGAAGAGGGTAACAGGGCGACAAAATTTTTCTTGGAAACAGACCATGTAAAGTTTTGCATATCTGGTATTTCCTTCAATAACGTACCCATGGAAAATTTTTCGCCCTCCAAATGCTTGATATGGAATAACTTCTCGGCAATGCAGGTGAAAAGTCCATTCTTTTGCGTTTTCACTTCGTCCTTTAAAAATTCGTATTGTTGTTTTTTCCTTTTTCTCGTAGTTACCCCATGGGCAAGTAACGATGTTGATTCCGGATAGTTGGGATCAATCGTGAGCAGACAGGCCTTCAACAATTGGGCGAATCCATAAAATGTTAGGATTGGTTGTATGGAAAGTGGAGCGATGGCAGCCTGATTATAATAAGTTTTAGCATGTTCAAGATGGTATATAAATGGATAACAATTTTCGTAACTTTTTATTTCCGCTTCTGCAATTTTTTCATGCGTGTAACATTTTTGTAAAAAAAGTTGTGAGGCAGATGCGGAAAAAAAAGGTGTATATTTATCGAAATTATCATTGTTTTCAGGCATTGCAGCCTCTCCTTCGAATTGATAGAATAATCAAACATTTATTTCCCTTCTTGACAGTAGTATGTCCTATTGATAACCTACAAATAATATTTTTAAGCAGGAGGGGAAAATAATGTGGGAAAATAAATTTGCAAAAGAAGGTTTAACCTTTGATGATGTCCTATTAATTCCAGCGAAATCAGAGGTTTTGCCGAAAGATGTTAACCTTCAAGTCAGCTTGTCTGAAAATTTAAAGCTCAACCTTCCTATCATCAGCGCAGGAATGGATACCGTGACAGAAGCTGAAATGGCAATTGCCATGGCTCGTCAAGGTGGATTAGGTATCATTCATAAAAATATGTCTATTGAAGCACAAGCTGAACTGGTGGATAAAGTAAAACGTTCAGAAAGCGGTGTTATTACCGATCCGTTTTTCTTAACGCCAGATCATCAAGTATTTGATGCAGAGCATCTAATGGGCAAATATCGCATTTCGGGTGTGCCTGTAGTCAACAATATAGAGGATCAAAAACTTGTGGGTATCATTACAAACCGTGATTTGCGATTTATTTCCGATTTTTCCTTGAAGATTTCCAGTGTCATGACTGTTGAGAATCTAGTTACAGCGCCAGTGGGAACTAACTTGGAACAAGCAGAAAAGATTCTTCAAAAATACAAAATTGAAAAGCTTCCCCTTGTAGACGATAATGGTGTTCTTAAAGGACTCATTACGATCAAGGATATTGAAAAAGTCATCGAGTTCCCGAACTCGGCGAAAGATAAGCAAGGAAGATTACTTGTAGGTGCTGCTGTCGGTGTGACAAAAGATACAATGAAACGTGTAGAAATGCTTGTTAAGTCTCAAGTCGATGCAATTGTACTTGATACTGCTCACGGTCATTCAGAAGGCGTCCTTGAAATGGTGAAGGAAATCCGCAAGGCATATCCTGAATTGACGATCATTGCTGGTAATGTGGCAACAGCTGACGGAACGAAAGCGTTGATTGAAGCCGGAGCTGATGTAGTGAAAGTGGGAATCGGTCCAGGATCGATCTGTACGACAAGGGTTGTAGCTGGTGTAGGTGTTCCTCAAATCACGGCAGTCTTCGATTGTGCGACAGAAGCAAGAAAATATGGTAAAACGATTATCGCTGATGGCGGAATCAAATACTCTGGTGACATCGTTAAAGCCCTCGCTGCAGGTGGACATGCAGTAATGCTAGGCAGTATGCTTGCGGGTGTAACTGAAAGCCCAGGTGAAACGGAAATTTTCCAAGGTCGCCGTTTTAAAGTTTATCGGGGTATGGGTTCTGTTGCTGCAATGGAAAAGGGATCTAAGGATCGTTACTTCCAAGAAGATAACAAGAAATTCGTACCGGAAGGCATCGAAGGGCGCCTTCCATACAAAGGACCTCTTTCAGATACCATTTTCCAACTGATCGGCGGCATTCGTTCAGGTATGGGATATTGCGGTACAGCCACATTGGAAGAGTTAAGAGAAAACTCTCAATTTGTCAAAATGACTGGTGCCGGATTAAGGGAGAGCCATCCTCATGATGTCCAAATTACTAAAGAAGCACCTAACTACTCAATGTAATGAATTTAACATATAATCGTCATTAAAATTTATTGTTAAAATAGACAGAGTCTACGATTACTCTGTCTATTTTTTTTATTTTTTCTGTGATAAACTAGACAAGGTGTCAAGGGAATTACATAAAGTTTCATCTTTGTTATAGAGATTAGCTTAAAAGTTGGAGGTATTGGAAATTGAAAAAAATCAGCAAGATGACCCTCATTTTCACTTTTGTTTTTGTTCTTGTTATGTCGCAATTTGCCTATCAACCGGGGGAAGCTGTTGCTGAATCTGATAATTTAGATTTAAAAGCAGAAGCAGCCATCATCATTGATGGCGAAACAGGACAAATCGTTTATGAAAAAAATGCCGATAAAGTATTAGGGATTGCATCCATGTCAAAAATGATGACTGAGTACATCATAATGGAGTCAATTGAAAATGGGAAAATCAGTTGGGATCAAAAAGTTAAAATAAATAAATACGTACATGATCTTTCAAAAGCACCGAATTTGTCGAATGTTGGGTTAACAGAAGGTGAAGATTATACAGTTAAGGAACTATATCAAGCTATGGCCGTCTATTCTGGAAATGCGGCAACAGTTGCTTTAGCACAGTTGGTTTCCGGAAGTGAAAAGAGTTTCGTTAAATTAATGAACGAAAAAGCAAAACAATTAGGCTTGAAAAACCATAAATTCGTTAATGCCAGCGGTTTGAATAACACCGATCTATTAGGGCAGTATCCTGCCGGTAAAGAAGATGAAGAAAATATCATGACAGCAAAAGATACTGCTCTTCTTGCTTATCGTCTTATAAACGATTATCCGGAAGTGTTAAAAATCGCAAGTATTTCTAAATTGAAGTTCCGTGATGGAAAAGAATATCCGAACTTCAACTGGATGTTGCCTGGCCTGATATTTGAATATAAAGGCGTAGATGGACTGAAAACTGGATCTACCGACTTTGCCGGTTATGGTCATACAGGGACGGTTATCCAAGATGGTCAGCGCTATATTACGGTGGTTATGAAGTCCACTAATAAAAATGAACGTTTTGCAGATAGCACTAAGCTGATGAACTATGCTTATGCAACCTTTAAAAAAGAAAAAATCCTTCCAGCCAATTACCAGGTGAAAGGGAAAGAAACTCTTTCGGTAGTAAAAGGTAAGGAAAAAAACGTTAAGATTCAATCTGAAAAAGCGATCGAGCTGCTTGTTGAAAATGGCGAGAAAGATAACTATAAAACAGACTTAGTGATCGATAAAAACAAATTGAATGATGATGGTAAGTTGACTGCACCAATCAAAAAAGGTGAAAAGCTTGGTTACATTACAGTCACTCCTAAAAACGGCGAAGATTACGGGTACATTAACGGTGATCCAGTGAAGGTTAACGTCGTAGCTGCTGAATCTGTTGAAAAGGCAAACTGGTTCGTGTTATCAATGCGAGCGGTTGGCGGATTCTTTGGTGATGTATGGAGCAGTGTAGCTTCTACTGTTAAAGGCTGGTTTTAAGTTTCGTGTATAAAACGGTTGCGTAATGTACAAAATTATAGTACATTATGGAAAACAATCTGATATATAAGAAAGCAATGACAGGATATAGTAACAAGTATTTCTTTCTATAGAGAGCCGATGGCTGGTGAAAATCGGTGTGAGAGTTTTGTGAATCCCTCCTGGAGCAGAGTATGGAAAGCCTTTTGGGTCAGTAAATGCTTTCGGTTAAAAGCCGTTATCGTGATAAGTGGTAGGCATTTTTCATATGCCTTCAACTAGGGTGGCAACGCGGGTTAACTCTCGTCCCTTCTTCAGGGGACGGGAGTTTTTTGCGTTCTTTGATAGATCATCAAAATATTAAGGAGGAACTGAGTATGTTGGATTTGAAATATGTAAGAAATAATTTTGAAGAAGTGAAACGTGTACTGCAATTTAGAGGTGAAGATTTAACCGATTTAGGTAAATTTGAGGAATTGGATGTAAAGCGTCGGGCTTTGATTGCTGATACGGAAAAATTGAAAAGTAAAAGAAATGAAGTTTCAAATCAAGTGGCCGTATTGAAACGGGAGAAAAAAGATGCTGATCAGTTGATTGCTGAAATGCGTGAAGTTGGCGATCGAATCAAAGGATTCGATGATGAGCTTCGTGAAGTGGAAGCCCAGTTAGGAACATTACTTCTTTCCATTCCTAATATTCCGCATGAAAGTGTGCCAGTGGGTGAAACCGAAGACGATAATGTTGAAATCCGTAAATGGGGAGAATTGCCGGAATTTAAGTTTGAACCGAAACCACACTGGGATGTTGCTGGAGATCTAGGTATCCTGGATTTTGAACGGGCAGCAAAAGTGACCGGAAGCCGATTTGTATTTTATAGGGGTCTTGGTGCTCGATTAGAGCGTGCTTTAATTAGCTTTATGTTAGACCTTCATGTTGAAGAACATGGATATGAAGAAATGCTGCCTCCATATATGGTGAACCGTGCAAGCATGACTGGCACAGGTCAATTGCCAAAATTCGAGGAAGATGCCTTCCGTATTGAAAGTGAAGATTATTTCTTGATTCCTACAGCTGAAGTCCCGGTGACAAATTTCCATCGTGATGAAATCATGGGCATGGACGATCTGCCAATAAGCTATGCGGCATACAGTGCTTCATTCCGTTCAGAGGCAGGATCTGCTGGTCGTGATACCCGCGGCTTAATTCGTCAGCACCAGTTCAATAAAGTTGAGTTAGTGAAGTTCGTGAAGCCGGAAGATTCTTATACGGAATTGGAAAATCTTACAGGTCATGCCGAAAAGGTCCTTCAATTGCTAGGTCTTCCATATCGAGTACTAAGCATGTGTACGGGAGATCTTGGTTTCACTGCTGCTAAAAAGTATGATATCGAGGTTTGGATCCCGAGTTATGGGACTTATCGCGAAATTTCTTCTTGCAGTAACTTTGAAGCATTCCAGGCTAGACGTGCCAATATCCGCTTCCGACGTGATGCAAAAGGTAAACCGGAACATGTCCATACTCTAAATGGATCAGGTTTGGCAATCGGCCGCACAGTCGCCGCGCTTTTGGAAAATTATCAGCAGGAAGATGGCAGTGTCATCATTCCTGAAGTGTTACGTTCATATATGCGCGGTGCGGAAGTCATTAAACCGTAAGTTAAAGGAATCAGCTTCTGAATATAAGAGGCTGATTCTCCTTTTTATCTAAGTTTGAAAATTATTTTAAAAAAACTTTATAGACTGCTTGACTTTAATTTTAAATCAATGTATTATAATAAATGTTGATACGGAGGTATACCCAAGTTCGGCTGAAGGGATCGGTCTTGAAAACCGACAGGGGAGTCAAATCCCGCGGGGGTTCGAATCCCTCTACCTCCTCCATAACTTATTAATAACCACAGCGCATAAATTGGATATCGATGAATTCCGTTACAGAAATGTAACGGAATTTTTGTTTTCTAATATATTAAAAAACCACCGGATAATCGGTGGTTTTTCTGTTTTACATATTTCGTAACAACTTGGTTTGCTCCATATATTCGGCAATCCGTTTTATAAGAGGTTCGATACTTGCTCCATCCTGCATTAGGTCATATTCGTTTATATTTAATCGAAGGACAGGACAGGCGTTAAATTGATCGATCCATTCTTCGTAACGGCCATGCATCTCCTGCCAATATTCAATTGGGGTATGCTGTTCCATTGGACGGCCACGCTCTTGGATCCGGTCGAGGATATCATCCAGTGAACCTTCGAGATAGATAAGTAAATCAGGGTGCGGGAAGTATGGCGTCATAACCATCGCGTTGAAAAGGCTTGTGTATGTTTCGTAGTCGACATCGTTCATCGTACCTTTTTCATAATGCATTTTTGCAAATATTCCAGTGTCTTCATAAATGGAACGGTCTTGGATAAAACCGCCGCCATATTCAAAGATTTTTTTTTGCTCTTTAAAACGTTCAGCGAGGAAATAGATTTGCAGGTGGAAACTCCAACGATTAAAATCATCGTAAAACTTATCCAGGTAGGGGTTCGTATCAACCTTTTCAAAGGATGTCCTGAATTGAAGGGCATCGGCTAATGCATTGGTCATGGTCGATTTTCCTACTCCAACCGTCCCTGCTATCGTAATGACGGCGTTGTTTGGAATATTATATTTCTTTCGTAAGTTCATTTGACTTTACTCCTTTTTGCAGGGCATTCTCTATTTGGTTGATTATCGTTTTCAAATCATCCTGGTTGCCTACGAAATCCAGTTCATCTCCGTTGAACGTAAGAACAGGTATGTCAGGGTGCCGTATCTCGAACGTTTCCATGAATGTTCGATAATCCGCGGATAACTGCTCTAAATAAACGGAGGATATATTTTTTTCGAATTCACGGCCTCTTTTACCGATTCGGGAGAGAAGGGTATCTAGACTTGCGTTTAAATAAATGACCATATTAGGTTTGGGCATATCCCGTGTTAAAATATTGAATATTTCAAGGTATTTATTGTACTGTTCATTTTTTAAAGTTCGTTCAGCAAATATCAAGTTCTTGAATATATGGTAATCAGCGACCACGGCTTGGTCATTGGTAAGATAATTCTTTTCGATATCTTCCAATTGCTTATAACGGTTACATAGGAAAAACATTTCTGTTTGAAAGCTCCACTCATCAATATCGTTGTAGAATTTCCCGAGAAATGGATTTTCATCAACGATTTCCTTCAATAATGAAATTTGAAAATGATCTGCGATAACTTTTGCAAGTGATGTTTTTCCCACACCAATTGGACCTTCGACAGTGATAAATGGGGTGGATTTCATCCAATCTGTCCTCCTTCATGAGGTATCAAACTAAAATTCCCAGTTTATTAGGTATTTCAGCCAAGAGATATTGTAACACAGACTTGGGTCTTAAGTGATATTTTTGTCAGCTTGCTAATGAAGGAGAATGAAAGATTGTTTACCGAGGAGATATGATAGCTTAGTGCCTTGTTTATCTGTTAAATTTCCCCACATTTTATGGATGCCTTGAGAACATGTTTCATCATCTTTAATGCATAATGATTATCTTCCTTTGAGGCTGAAGCGATGCAATCCTTGGGTATCCACAATTGATATTCACGCATATAGGCATCATTGGCCGTGAATAGTACACAGATGTTACCGGCTATGCCGGTAATGATCAGGGTATCCACCTTTAATCGTTTGAGTAATGTGTTGAGGGCTGTCCCGTAAAATGCAGAATGCTTCGGCTTGATGAGAAAGAACTCGTCCTGCTGAGGTTTTATCCGTTCGATTAAAGAGGCGTTTCGATCATTTTTACATGTTTCAATAATTTTATCGAAGTCAGCCTGCCATAACTCGTAATGATCATTGATATATATGATTGGGAATCCTTTTTCTTTCATTTGCTTTTTTAACTTCAATATCGGATCGACGATATCCATCGTATGTTCAAGGAGCATATTCCCGTATTTGAAATCAAAATCATTGATCATATCAATGATGAGCAAGGCGAAAGTAGGCGATTCAGGTCGGTTCATGGTATATGCTCCTTTAATGTGAGAATTTACTTGCGGCACATATGCAGATTGCGTTACTATTCATTAGAATAAGTAGTATGACCTTTATTTTGTCTTATATTTGTCTGTTTACTCCTACTTATATGAGGGGGTTTTTTTATGAAGGATGATTTTTATTACATGAATTTAGCCTTAAAGGAAGCAGAAAAGGCGCAGATGTTGAATGAAGTGCCGATTGGCGCTTTAATTGTAATAGATGATCAAGTTATTTCGACCGGGCATAACCTGAGGGAAACGGAACAGAATGCGACGGCACATGCGGAGCTACTTGCGATCAATGAGGCTTGCAATGCACTTGGCAGTTGGCGTCTTGAGGATGCGACGTTATATGTAACGTTGGAACCCTGTCCCATGTGTGCCGGTGCCATTTTGCAATCGAGGATAAGACGGGTTGTTTTTGGAGCGCACGATCCAAAGGCTGGCTGTGCAGGGACATTCATGGATTTACTTCGAGATGAACGCTTTAACCATCAATGTGAAGTAACTAGCGGTGTATTAGGCGAAGAGTGTGGTTGGATATTGACTTCTTTTTTTAAAGAGCTTAGGGATAGAAAGAAAACTTTGAAAAGAGAGCAGGCACTAAAGAGAGTCGAAGAAAATAAATAGGTGAAAAATGCTCATTGAACATGCGGCCTTGCTTCTTTTGAAAAAAATGGAACCATACTGTTCCGTTAACAACACTTGCGTTTTTTTTGTTACCTTAGTATAATGAATTATGCGTCGTAATGACGCTGCGAAATTGGTATTACATTTGCCGTGCTAGACGGGGAGGTAGCGGTGCCCTGTACTCGCAATCCGCTCTAGCGAGGTTGAATCCCTTCTCGAGGTTAGCATTCTGTAGGGCCTGCCTTAAGTAAGTGGTGTTGACGCCCGGGTCCTGCGCAATGGGACTCCATGAACCATGTCAGGTCCGGAAGGAAGCAGCATTAAGTGGAAGTTCTCATGTGCCGCAGGGTTGCCTGGGCCGAGCTAACTGCTTAAGTAACGCTTATGGTTGCTAATCGACAGAAGGTGCACGGCAGTTATTTTACATAAACAAAAAACTCATTCGTTTCGGGTGGGTTTTTTTTTATGCCAAGAAGGTAAACTGATTGGCGTTTTGAAAAAAATGAGGCAATCATGAAATTTCTTTTTAGACTTTGAAATTAAGGAAATCAGTAATGTATAATAAACAAGATGGAGAAAAAAAGGAGGGATTTCCGTGGGGTATCAAGCATTATACCGGGTATGGCGGCCACAACAATTCATTGATGTAGTGGGGCAGGAACATGTAACGAAAACGTTGCAGAATGCCTTGGTCGGGCAAAAGGTTTCGCATGCCTATTTATTTTCCGGTCCACGTGGGACAGGGAAAACGAGTGCTGCCAAAATTCTTGCAAAAGCAGTGAATTGTGAGCATGCCCCGACAAGTGAGCCCTGTAACGAATGTGCTACCTGCCGCGGAATCACTGATGGCTCCATATCAGATGTTATAGAAATTGATGCAGCATCCAATAATGGTGTCGAGGAAATCCGTGACATTCGTGATAAGGTCAAATATGCACCGAACGCGGTTACATATAAAGTTTATATCATTGACGAGGTACATATGCTTTCACAAGGGGCTTTCAATGCGCTTTTAAAGACATTGGAAGAACCCCCGAAGCACGTAATTTTCATATTGGCGACGACTGAACCTCATAAGATTCCACTAACTATCATCTCCCGTTGCCAAAGGTTTGATTTTAAAAGGATTCAGCCTCAAGATATAGTTGGCAGGATGTCACAGATCATTGCAGAGACAGGTGTTTCATGCGATGAACAAGCCCTGCATATCATTGCAAGGGCAGCTGAAGGCGGGATGCGAGATGCCCTAAGCCTTCTTGATCAAGCGATTTCCTTCAGTGAAGAGACGGTTTCTGTGGAAGATGCATTGACTGTCACCGGCTCAGTTTCGCAGGCATTTTTAAGCCGGTTGGCAAAAGCTATATATGATAAAGAAGTAGCGGTGGCACTTGAAGTCCTTGAAGAGTTGCTAGCTATGGGAAAAGACCCGGCTAGGTTCATAGAAGACATGATTTATTATTTCCGTGACATGCTTTTGTTTCAAACGGCACCGGCACTGGCAGAATCCTTCGAGCGTGTATTGATAGATCCCCAATTTAAAGAATTGGCAGAAGTAATTTCATCTGAATCGATTTACTCCATTATTGAAAGTTTCAATCAAACACAGCAGGATATGAAATGGACAAATCATCCAAGGATTTTCCTTGAAGTGGCACTTGTGAAGTTATGTAATGAGCAGAGGCCCAATCAAGTGGATAATGGGCAGCTTCAACAGCTGCAGCAGAAAATAGAGGATTTAGAGAAGAAATTACTGGAAATGCAGAAAAATGGCATTCCAGCAGCCATGACAGAAAAACCTGCAGAGCAGGCAAAGGCACAAAGGTCCATTAAAAAAGCGTATAAAGCTCCTGCAGGAAAGATCAATCAAGTTTTGAAACAAGCTACTAAGCCAGGTCTTAGTGCTGTGAAAAGTAAGTGGGGGGAAGTCCTTGAACAGTTAGGTCAGCAAAACCAAAAGTCATTGGCAGCTTTATTAACGGAGGCAGAACCTGTTGCTGCGTCAACTGAAGCTTTTGTGGTAAAATTCAAATATGATATTCATTGTCAAATGGCAATGGAAAATAACCGTTTCGTGGAAGTGATTGCCTCGATCATGCAGCAATTGACCGGACACAGAATGGAAATCGCTGGTGTTCCGGAGAGCCAGTGGCAAAGGTTGCGGGAGGACTTCATCTCAACACAGCAGTTCGACGGTCCAGAAGAAACGGAATCAAAAGAAGAAGACCCCTTTATAGCAGAGGCTAGAAAATTAGTCGGCGATGATTTACTTGAAATTAAAGAATAATTGGAGGTAAGGAAAATGGGTATGCGCGGCGGTAATATGCAAAACATGATGAAACAAATGCAAAAGATGCAAAAGAAGATGGCAGAGGCACAAGAAGAATTAGGTGAAAAAAAGATCGAAGGCACTGCTGGCGGTGGAATGGTAACGGTTATCGTGACAGGCCATAAGGAAATAGTTGATGTAATCATTAAACCGGAAGTTGTCGATCCGGATGATATCGATATGCTTCAGGATTTAGTCCTGGCTGCAACTAACGATGCTTTGAAAAAGGCGGAAGAATTGACAAACCAAACGATGGGACAATTCACTAAGGGAATGAACCTTCCAGGTATGTTTTAAGCAAGTTCAAAAGAAACTTCCTTTCAGGAGGTTTCTTTTGAAATTTTTAGGAGGAATTCGATGCATTATCCAGAACCAATTTCCAAGCTCATTGACAGTTTTATGAAATTGCCGGGGATTGGGCCTAAAACTGCTGCTCGATTAGCCTTTCATGTACTAAGCATGAAGGAAGATACTGTTTTGGATTTTGCAAAAGCACTTGTGAATGCCAAGCGGAATCTAATGTATTGTTCAGTCTGTGGTCATATTACAGATCAAGATCCCTGTTATATATGTGAAGATCAAAAGAGGGACAGAAGTTTGATTTGTGTGGTTCAGGACCCAAAAGATGTAATAGCCATGGAAAAGATGAGAGAGTTCAGTGGTTTATACCATGTACTGCACGGCAGTATTTCCCCGATGGACGGAATAGGTCCGGAGGATATAAATATTCCTGATTTATTAAAGCGCCTGCAAGATGAAACTGTGTTGGAGGTCATTTTGGCTACTAATCCTAACATTGAAGGTGAAGCGACAGCCATGTATATTTCGCGGTTGCTCAGACCGTCAGGGATTAAAGTGACCCGAATTGCCCACGGACTTCCAGTTGGCGGAGATTTGGAGTATGCGGATGAAGTGACGCTATCAAAAGCAATAGAAGGAAGAAGAGAAATATAAGATAGCTGGGAGGACTTCACTTGTTCTTTCGTAAAAAAAAGAAACTTCGAAATGAATTCAATGATTCATTAATCGAAGAGCTTGAACATTTGAAATGGAATTGGCATAATCAAAAATCATTACTTGAAAAAAGCGTTGATCCATCTGAGGAAGTAATCGCCCAAGCAAGACTGGCGGAAGTGAAATATTTCTACTTATTCAGGGAAGTTAAAAGAAGGAACGTCCGCTTGAAAAGATGATAAGGAGATGGCTGTGAAGGATTGCATTTTCCTCATAGCCATTTTTTTGTTTCAGTTCTTAATCCATAGATCCGTTCATATAAGTGTAGTACAAGCTTGCGGGGAGGAATGAGTATGGAACCAGTTGTCTTTGTTGCCGTAGTTGGCGGCCTGATTTTAATGCTTCTCATTATCGGGGCGCCTTTAAGACCCGTCCGGTTTATAGGGCAGGGGATTATAAAAATCATCATCGGTGCAGCCTTTTTGTTCTTTTTGAATACACTTGGGAATCAAGCGGGCATCCATGTACCCATCAACCCTGTTACCTCGGCAGTCGCCGGCCTGCTTGGAATACCAGGAGTAGCAGCTTTGGCGGCCATTGGTTATTGGATCATTTAAAGGCTATTTGCGTCGATGTCACTTTAATGAAAACATCATGGATACCTCCTTGGGGTTTTTATCATGTTTATAGGTCATTTATGTTTTTTGAAAAAAACTGATTTAACCATTGACGATAGCCGATTAACCTGATAATATATTAGGAGTCGCCAATAACGACATCACAAATGCTCAATCAAAAAACAATATGAAATAAATGTTGACATTAGATTAGCTAAGTGATAAGATAATAAAGTCGCTTATGAAGCGGACAACGAAGTATCGCT